>NZ_CP058648.1:7500-10000 GCF_018141405.1 Serpentinicella alkaliphila | reverse complement strand
CACCCCCCAAGGCTAAATACTACCTGGTGACCGATAGCGCATAGTACCGTGAGGGAAAGGTGAAAAGAACCCCGGGAGGGGAGTGAAATAGAACCTGAAACCCTTTGCTTACAAGTCGTGGGAGCACGTTAAAGTGTGACCGCGTACTTTTTGTAGAACGGGCCAACGAGTTATGATATGTAGCAAGGTTAAGGACTAAAGGTCCGGAGCCGAAGCGAAAGCGAGTCTTAATAGGGCGAAAGTTGCATGTCATAGACCCGAAACCGAGCGACCTACCCATGGGCAGGATGAAGCGGAAGTAAAATTTCGTGGAGGTCCGAACCAATTGACGTTGAAAAGTCACTGGATGACCTGTGGGTAGAGGTGAAATTCCAATCGAGCTCGGAGATAGCTGGTTCTCGCCGAAATAGCTTTAGGGCTAGCCTCGATTAAATGAGTTACGGAGGTAGAGCACTGAATGACCTAGGCCTTCACCGGTTACCAAAGTCTATCAAACTCCGAATGCCGTAAACTTAAGATCGGGAGTCAGACTACGAGTGATAAGATCCGTGGTCAAGAGGGAAAGAGCCCAGACCATCAGCTAAGGTCCCAAAGTATACGTTAAGTGGAAAAGGATGTGGGATTGCATAGACAACCAGGATGTTGGCTTAGAAGCGACCATACATTTAAAGAGTGCGTAATAGCTCACTGGTCGAGTGATCCTGCGCCGAAAATGTCCGGGGCTCAAACGTATCACCGAAGCTATGGATGTAGAAATACATGGTAGGCGAGCGTTCTATGTGGGTAGAAGCTATACCGGAAGGAGTAGTGGACTGCATAGAAGTGAGAATGTTGGCATGAGTAGCGAGAGGCAGGTGAGAATCCTGCCCGTCGAAAGCCTAAGGTTTCCTGAGGAAGGTTCGTCCGCTCAGGGTAAGTCGGGACCTAAGCCGAGGCCAAGTGGCGTAGGTGATGGACAACAGGTTGAAATTCCTGTACCACCAAGAATCGTTTGAGAGAAGGGGGGACACAGGAGGATAGGTCAAGCGCACCGTTGGTTGAGTGCGTCTAAGCAGGTAGGGAGAAAAGGCAGGCAAATCCGCTTTTTCATAGATCCCGAGATGTGATGGGGAGCGAAAAATAAGTAGCGAAGTGACTGAATCCAAACTGTCGAGAAAAGCCTCTATCGAGATTTAAGGTGCCCGTACCGCAAACCGACACAGGTAGGCGAGGAGAGAATCCTAAGACGAACGGGAGAAGCATTGTTAAGGAACTCGGCAAAATGACCCCGTAACTTCGGGAGAAGGGGTCTGGGATGTGTGAAGGCTTCGCGCCGTAAGCATAACCCGGCCGCAGAGAATAGGTCCAAGCGACTGTTTAGCAAAAACATAGGTCTCTGCTAAGTCGAAAGACGACGTATAGGGGCCGACGCCTGCCCGGTCTTTGGAAGGTTAAGGGGAAGTGTTAGGGTTAAGCTCGAAGCACAGAACTTAAGCCCCAGTAAACGGCGGCCGTAACTATAACGGTCCTAAGGTAGCGAAATTCCTTGTCGGGTAAGTTCCGACCCGCACGAAAGGCGTAACGATTTGGACGCTGTCTCAACAATGCACCCGGTGAAATTGTAATACCAGTGAAGATGCTGGTTACCCGCGACAGGACGGAAAGACCCCGTGGAGCTTTACTGCAACTTGACATTGGATTTTGATACTACATGTACAGAATAGGTGGGAGACTAAGATACTAGGACGCCAGTCTTGGAGGAGTCGACGTTGGGATACCACTCTTGTATTATTGAAGTTCTAACCATGAGCCATGATCTGGTTTTGGGACACTGTCAGGTGGGCAGTTTGACTGGGGCGGTCGCCTCCTAAAGAGTAACGGAGGCGCTCAAAGGTTCCCTCAGCACGGTCGGAAATCGTGCGAAGAGTGTAAAGGCAGAAGGGAGCTTGATTGCGAGACAAACAGGTCGAGCAAGGACGAAAGTCGGACTTAGTGATCCGGTGGTACCGAGTGGAAGGGCCATCGCTCAACGGATAAAAGCTACCCCGGGGATAACAGGCTTATCTCCCCCAAGAGTCCACATCGACGGGGAGGTTTGGCACCTCGATGTCGGCTCATCACATCCTGGGGCTGAAGTAGGTCCCAAGGGTTGGGCTGTTCGCCCATTAAAGTGGTACGCGAGCTGGGTTCAGAACGTCGTGAGACAGTTCGGTCCCTATCCGTCGCGGGCGCAGGAAATTTGAGAGGAGCATCCTTAGTACGAGAGGACCGGGATGGATGTACCGGCCGGTGCACCAGTTGTTCCGCCAGGAGCACAGCTGGGTAGCTAAGTACGGAAGGGATAAGTGCTGAAGGCATCTAAGCACGAAGCCCCCCTCAAGATAAGATTTCCCACCCGAAAGGGGTAAGACCCCAGAGAGACTATCTGGTAGATAGGTCGGAGGTGTAAGTGCAGTAATGCATTAAGCTGACCGATACTAATAGGTCGAGGGCTTGACCAAAAAAGATGAAAGCTTTAAAA
>NZ_CP058648.1:0-5000 GCF_018141405.1 Serpentinicella alkaliphila | reverse complement strand
AGTCGGAGTTGCTAGTAATCGCGAATCAGAATGTCGCGGTGAATGCGTTCCCGGGTCTTGTACACACCGCCCGTCACACCATGGGAGTCGGAAGCACCCGAAGCCAGCTACTTAACCAGAAATGGAGAGAGCTGTCGAAGGTGAAGTCGATGACTGGGGTGAAGTCGTAACAAGGTAGCCGTATCGGAAGGTGCGGCTGGATCACCTCCTTTCTAAGGAGAAAAGCTTCTATACTGTTTAGTTTTGAGAGACCTTCGATGAAGGTTTTTCAAAAAGAAGTAATTTAATATGAAGCTCGGCTAATCTTTGAGTATTACAAACTACACCAAATTAAAATTTGGGAAGTTGTAACATGGGGGCGTAGCTCAGTTGGGAGAGCACCTGCCTTGCAAGCAGGGGGTCAGGAGTTCGACTCTCCTCGTCTCCACCACAAACAAATGCCATCAAGTACCAATTGACATGAAGATAAAAAGATGGTAATATAGTATTCCGGCCAAAAGGCAGGAAGAACAAGTGTTCTTTGAAAACTGCAAAGTGAGAAATAAAGTTAAGTAAAGAAATTTACAAGCATCTTTTAAAGGTCAAGCTAGTAAGGGCAAAGGGAGGATGACTTGGCACCAGGAGCCGAAGAAGGACGTGGTAAGCTGCGAAAAGCTACGGGGAGCCGCAAGCAGGCAAAGATCCGTAGATGTCCGAATGGGGAAACCCACTTGAAGTAATATTCAAGTATCTGCTAGTGAATAAATAGCTAGTAGAGGGGATACCAGGGGAACTGAAACATCTAAGTACCCTGAGGAGTAGAAAGAAAAATCGATTCCCTAAGTAGTGGCGAGCGAAAAGGGATAAGCCCAAACCGAAAGTTTACTTTCGGGGTTGAGGACATAGCAAAAAGGAGAGGTATCGTAGTAGAAGATGACTGGAAAGTCAGGCCAAAGAGGGTAAAAGCCCCGTATACGAAACGAGAAGACTCTAAGCTATGATCCAGAGTACCACGGGACACGTGAAACCCTGTGGGAAGCAGGGGGACCACCCCCCAAGGCTAAATACTACCTGGTGACCGATAGCGCATAGTACCGTGAGGGAAAGGTGAAAAGAACCCCGGGAGGGGAGTGAAATAGAACCTGAAACCCTTTGCTTACAAGCTGTGGGAGCACGTTAAAGTGTGACCGCGTACTTTTTGTAGAACGGGCCAACGAGTTATGATATGTAGCAAGGTTAAGGACTAAAGGTCCGGAGCCGAAGCGAAAGCGAGTCTTAATAGGGCGAAAGTTGCATGTCATAGACCCGAAACCGAGCGACCTACCCATGGGCAGGATGAAGCGGAAGTAAAATTTCGTGGAGGTCCGAACCAATTGACGTTGAAAAGTCACTGGATGACCTGTGGGTAGAGGTGAAATTCCAATCGAGCTCGGAGATAGCTGGTTCTCGCCGAAATAGCTTTAGGGCTAGCCTCGATTAAATGAGTTACGGAGGTAGAGCACTGAATGACCTAGGGGCCTTCACCGGTTACCAAAGTCTATCAAACTCCGAATGCCGTAAACTTAAGATCGGGAGTCAGACTACGAGTGATAAGATCCGTGGTCAAGAGGGAAAGAGCCCAGACCATCAGCTAAGGTCCCAAAGTATACGTTAAGTGGAAAAGGATGTGGGATTGCATAGACAACCAGGATGTTGGCTTAGAAGCAGCCATACATTTAAAGAGTGCGTAATAGCTCACTGGTCGAGTGATCCTGCGCCGAAAATGTCCGGGGCTCAAACGTATCACCGAAGCTATGGATGTAGAAATACATGGTAGGCGAGCGTTCTATGTGGGTAGAAGCTATACCGGAAGGAGTAGTGGACTGCATAGAAGTGAGAATGTTGGCATGAGTAGCGAGAGGCAGGTGAGAATCCTGCCCGTCGAAAGCCTAAGGTTTCCTGAGGAAGGTTCGTCCGCTCAGGGTAAGTCGGGACCTAAGCCGAGGCCAAGTGGCGTAGGTGATGGACAACAGGTTGAAATTCCTGTACCACCAAGAATCGTTTGAGAGAAGGGGGGACACAGGAGGATAGGTCAAGCGCACCGTTGGTTGAGTGCGTCTAAGCAGGTAGGGAGAAAAGGCAGGCAAATCCGCTTTTTCATAGATCCCGAGATGTGATGGGGAGCGAAAAATAAGTAGCGAAGTGACTGAATCCAAACTGTCGAGAAAAGCCTCTATCGAGATTTAAGGTGCCGTACCGCAAACCGACACAGGTAGGCGAGGAGAGAATCCTAAGACGAACGGGAGAAGCATTGTTAAGGAACTCGGCAAAATGACCCCGTAACTTCGGGAGAAGGGTGCGGGATGTGTGAAGGCTTCGCGCCGTAAGCATAACCCGGCCGCAGAGAATAGGTCCAAGCGACTGTTTAGCAAAAACATAGGTCTCTGCTAAGTCGAAAGACGACGTATAGGGCGACGCCTGCCCGGTCTTTGGAAGGTTAAGGGGAAGTGTTAGGGTTAAGCTCGAAGCACAGAACTTAAGCCCCAGTAAACGGCGGCCGTAACTATAACGGTCCTAAGGTAGCGAAATTCCTTGTCGGGTAAGTTCCGACCCGCACGAAAGGCGTAACGATTTGGACGCTTGTCTCAACAATGCACCCGGTGAAATTGTAATACCAGTGAAGATGCTTTGGTTACCCGCGACAGGACGGAAAGACCCCGTGGAGCTTTACTGCAACTTGACATTGGATTTTGATACTACATGTACAGAATAGGTGGGAGACTAAGATACTAGGACGCCAGTCTTGGAGGAGTCGACGTTGGGATACCACTCTTGTATTATTGAAGTTCTAACCATGAGCCATGATCTGGTTTTGGGACACTGTCAGGTGGGCAGTTTGACTGGGGCGGTCGCCTCCTAAAGAGTAACGGAGGCGCTCAAGGTTCCCCAAGACGGTCGGAAATCGTGCGAAGAGTGTAAAGGCAGAAGGGAGCTTGATTGCGAGACAAACAGGTCGAGCAAGGACGAAAGTCGGACTTAGTGATCCGGTGGTATGAGTGGAAGGGCCATCGCTCAACGGATAAAAGCTACCCCGGGGATAACAGGCTTATCTCCCCAAGAGTCCACATCGACGGGGAGGTTTGGCACCTCGATGTCGGCTCATCACATCCTGGGGCTCAAGTAGGTCCCAAGGGTTGGGTCGTTCGCCCATTAAAGTGGTACGCGAGTGGGTTCAGAACGTCGTGAGACAGTTCGGTCCCTATCCGTCGCGGGCGCAGGAAATTTGAGAGGAGCTGTCCTTAGTACGAGAGGACCGGGATGGACGTACCGCTGGTGCACCAGTTGTTCCGCCAGGAGCACAGCTGGGTAGCTAAGTACGGAAGGGATAAGTGCTGAAGGCATCTAAGCACGAAGCCCCCCTCAAGATAAGATTTCCCACCCGAAAGGGGTAAGACCCCAGAGAGACTATCTGGTAGATAGGTCGGAGGTGTAAGTGCAGTAATGCATTAAGCGACCGATACTAATAGGTCGAGGGCTTGACCAAAAAGATGAAAGCTTTAAAATCTCACTTGTAGTTTTGAGAGAACACTCTCAATAAATCGTGACAATAGCGAAGGGGTCACACCTGTTCCCATACCGAACACAGAAGTTAAGCCCTTCGGCGCCGATGGTACTTGGCGGGCAGCCGCCTGGGAGAGTAGGTCGTTGCGGTTTAGATGTTCCAAAGTAGCTCAATGGTGGAGCAACCGGCTGTTAACCGGTAGGTTGGAGGTTCGAGCCCTCTCTTTGGAGCCATTTATATGCCGAGGTGGCGGAACTGGCAGACGCACAGGACTTAAAATCCTGCGGTCCTTCAAGATCGTACCGGTTCGATTCCGGTCCTCGGCACCAGTTTTAAATATGAAACTCAAATTATGCTGAGTATTACACTCACACTAAATCGGAGATTTAGGTGATTGCAATATCGCGGGGTGGAGCAGTTGGCAGCTCGTCGGGCTCATAACCCGAAGGTCGTAGGTTCAAGTCCTGCCCCCGCAACCAAATATATATGGCGGCATAGCTCAGCTGGCTAGAGCGTTCGGTTCATACCCGAAAGGTCACAGGTTCGACTCCTGTTGCCGCTACCAAATGTAGGGCCCCTTGGTCAAGCGGTCAAGACACCGCCCTTTCACGGCGGTAACAGGGGTTCGATTCCCCTAGGGGTCACCAAATATGGGCGCATAGCTCAGCTGGGAGAGCACCTGCCTTACAAGCAGGGGGTCACAGGTTCAAGTCCTGTTGCGCCCACCATATTTTAAACAAGTGGTCCGGTAGTTCAGTTGGTTAGAATGCCAGCCTGTCACGCTGGAGGTCGAGGGTTCGAGCCCCTTCCGGATCGCCATTTTAAAACTAAATTAGTAAATATATTAATGCTGGCATGGCTCAACGGTAGAGCAAATTTAACTTGTAATCGCAGGTTGTAGGTTCGATTCCTATTGCCAGCTCCATAAAAAATGGAGGGATTCCCGAGTGGCCAAAGGGGGCAGACTGTAAATCTGTTATCGACGATTTCGAAGGTTCGAATCCTTCTCCCTCCACCATTTTAATTATATATATGCGGGTGTGGCGGAATTGGCAGACGCACTAGACTTAGGATCTAGCGGGCGACCGTGGGGGTTCAAGTCCCTCCACCCGCACCAATTAAGCGGAAGTGGCTCAGTGGTAGAGCATCGCCTTGCCAAGGCGAGGGTCGCGGGTTCGAGTCCCGTCTTCCGCTCCATTTCTTTGTCTTTTTTAAATAGACTAAATAGACATGGTGGATGTAGTCAAGCGGTTAAGACACAGGATTGTGGCTCCTGCATGCGTGGGTTCGAATCCCATCATCCACCCCAAGATAAAAACATTGGGATATAGCCAAGTCGGTAAGGCAACGGACTTTGACTCCGTCATTCCCAGGTTCGAGTCCTGGTATCCCAGCCATAGAGATGATCCATTAGCTCAGTCGGTAGAGCACCTGACTTTTAATCAGGGTGTCCCGCGTTCGAGTCGCGGATGGATCACCA